>NZ_JBHXLL010000003.1:391419-421209 GCF_042721415.1 Kitasatospora sp. NPDC058444
CACCTCCCCCCGCCTTCCCGCCGGGACTGGGTACCGGGCCCGGCCGGCTCCGGCGTCCACCCGTCGGGGTGGGCACCGGGGAGCAGGCACTGCCCGGGGCTCTTGGCGGCGGCCAGCGCCAGCAGGGCGCCGGCGGAGCCGGTGGCCAGGTCGGTCGAGAGCCGGACCAGCTGGTCCCCGTGCAGGACGCCACCGTCCTGGTGCGGGGCCAGGTGTAGCTCCAGCAGCCGGAGTTGCTCCTCCGCCTCGGCCTGCCAGTGCGGCAGGCGGGCGGCGACCTGGAACAGGGTGTAGGCGAGCCCGGCGCGGCCGTTGAACAGCCCGCCCTGGACGACCACCCGGACCGCGCCTGACCGGGCCGCGGCCTCCAGCACCCGCTCGGCGCCGAGGGCTTCGGCCTGCGCGGCGGGCAGGGCCAGGGCGGCGAGCGCCACTCCGGCCGAGCCCTCCGCCAGGTACGGCAGCAATCGGCCCGAGCTGTACATCTGGAGCATGTCGTCGACCAGCCGGCCGTGCCGCAGGTCGCAGCGGACGGCGCGTTCGGCGGCATCGGCCCAGGCCGTGTCACCGGTGAGCCGGGCACAGCGGGCGAACAGCACCGCCGGTCCGGACCAGCCGCGCAGCAGCCCCGGCCGGTCCAGCAGCCCGGCCTCGCCGATCCGCCCGGCGGCCTTCTCGGCCAGGCCGAGCGCCTCGTCCGTCGCGCCGGCCTCCAGCAGGAGGTGGGCGACGCCCGTCAGTCCGTTGTACAGGCCGAGCGCGGCGGGCAACGGGCCGGCCAGCAGCCGGTCCACCAGGTTCGGGGCGTCCGGGTGCCCGAGCCGGTGGAACAACCAGCCGGCTCCGGCCAGCCCGTCGTACAGCCCGGCGGGCGTGTCCGCCGGGGCGCGCCGCACGGCGGCGGCGAGCCAGTCCAGGTGCGCCTCGTCCGGTGCGGCCCCGGCCAGGTGCCGGGCGAGCAGCACGCCGGAGGAGCCGTACGCCAGCCCGAGCGCGCCGCCGGGGCGCAGCCCGGCCACGTCCCCGGGGTGGAGCCGGTCCTCCCGCCCCATGGTCGCCGCCGCGTCGATGCCGCGCAGCAGGGCCGCTGCGGTGAGCATCGGCGGCGCGCCGGCCGCGGGCCCGGCCCCGAGGTGGGGCCGCAGCGCCGGGGAGAGGGCGAGCCGTTCCGTCATCCGCTCGACGAAGCCGGCGGGCACCGTCGGGAAGGACTCCGCGACGAGCTCCAGCAGCCCGGTGACGACGGCCGGGTTGCGCCCGGTGAGGGTGGTCAGTGAGACGAGGGCGGCGAGCTGGCAGCAGCCGAGCGCGAACAGGTCGGCCTCGCGGGCGTCGGTGATCGCCGGGTCGGTGAAGCCGGGGGCGCCGAGGGTGCGCCGGCGCGGGGTGTCCAGCGGCGTCGCGAGCTCGAAGTCGATCAGCGCGACGGTGCCGTCCGGGCGGATCATGATGTTGCGGTGGTGGAGGTCGCCGAAGGCGATCCCCTCCCGGTGCAGCGCCGCGACGCATTCCTCGACCAGCGCGAGCCGGCTGACCGCGAGCCCCGCGAAGTCGGCCAGGGCCCGGGCGTCCGGCCGGTGCCGGGTGAGCGGGTACTCCCGGCCCAGCCAGGCGCTGAAGGACTCGCCTGGGATGTACTCCATCACCAGGTAGTGGTGCTCCCAGCTGGTGAAGTACTCGTACAGCTCCGGCACGAACGGCAGGTGGCCGATCCGCTCCAGGACGTCCCGCTCGACCAGCAGCCGGGCCACCGCGTCCGTCTCCGAGGCGTCCAGCCCGGCGTGCGGGCGGGCCTCCTTGATGACGACCTGTCGGCCGTCCTCGTCCTCGGCGAGGTAGACCCCGCCGGCGTTGGAGAAGTGCAGCGCCTTGACCACCCGGTAGCGGCCGAGCCCGGCCCCCGCGTCGGCGGCGCCGCCGGCGATCCGCTCGGCCAGGAAGTCCGGGGTCGAGGCCCACGGCGGGACGGTGAAGCGCGGACGCCGCGCGTCCGGCACCAGCCGGCCGTCCGGGTCCTTCACCGCGGGCACCCTGGTGCCGTCCGGCAGCTCGCACCACATCAGGGCGAAGCCGCCGTAGCGCACCGACACCGGGCCCTGGTTCCACCGCAGGTCGGACAGGACGTACGGGCCGGGCCGGCCGCCCAGCGCCGCGTCCAGCTCGGCGAGGACCGTCTCCAGCTCCGCGGCCGTCCGCGGGTAGACGGTGACGGCCTTGCCGCTGGCGGAGCGGTCGGCGTACTTGGCGTTCGTCACCGCGACCACCAGCCGGCTGCGCAGGTGCTTCCAGGGCAGCCCGAGCCGGCGGCAGACCCGCCAGACGGTCTCGATCGTCTCCGCGGCGGACTCGGGCGTGGCGCTGACGTGGACCTTCCAGCCCTGCTCGGGCAGCTGCGGGGCGCCGGGCGGTGCCAGCACCTCCCACACCCCCTGGGTACGGCTGCGCCAGCCCTCGGGCAGCACGCCCCCGCCCGGTGCGAACCGGGAGTCCCGGTCGTCACACCGGTCCAGGGCGTCGTACCACACAGGGTCGGCAATCACGTACGACTCGTATTTGGCGTCCACTTCGCCGCCCGCCCCCTTTCCGCATTCCACTGAAGCGCAATCCGGTTTCCGCCGGAATTCTCGATGCTCCGGCTCCCCGTTCCGACAGGAACCATCATTCTCTGACGCCCCGCCATGTGACAACAGTGTTAAGCGGGAACTGAATCCGCCCCATACCAGGCGGAATCCGAGCCTTCACTCCGGGGGCGCCGAAAACCCGTGCGATCATGACGCCATGAAGACGCGTGTCGTGATCGCCGACGACCAGGCGAGCGTCCGTCAGGGGTTCCGACACATCCTGGCGGCCCAACCCGACATGGAGGTCGTGGCCGAGGCCGCGGACGGCCTGGAGGCCCTGGAGGCCGTCCGCGCGCTGCGGCCGGACGTCCTGCTGGTCGACATCCGGATGCCGGAGCTGGACGGACTGGAGGTCACCCGCCGGCTGACCGGCATCGCCCCGGAGGTGAAGGTCGTGGTGGTCACCACCTTCGACCTCGACGAGTACGTGCACACCGCGCTGCGCAACGGCGCCTGCGGCTTCCTGCTCAAGCATTCGGGGCCCGCGCTGCTCGCCGAGGCGATCCGTTCGGCGGTGGTCGGCGACTCGCTGATCAGCCCGCAGATCACCACCCGTCTGCTGCACCACTTCACCGGTCCGCGCCGGATCGACCGCTCCCCGGTCGAGCCGCTGACGGCCCGCGAGGAGGAGATCGCCGTCCTGGTCGCCGAGGGGCTGACCAACTCCGACATCGGCGCCGAGCTGTTCATCTCGCTGAGCACCGTCAAGACCCACCTGGCCAACCTCCAGCGCAAGTTGAAGGCCCGCAACCGGGTGGGCATCGCCACCTGGGCCTGGGAGTCGGGCCTGGCCCAGCGCGGCTGACCCGGCCCGCCCGGGGCTGACCGACCGTTCCCGGCGCCTCACCGCAGCGCCCGCCGACGGCTCTCGGCCCACCGCGGGGCCGCGCCGGCCGACTGCCGGACGTCCCCGCCCGACACCGTCTCGCCGCGCAGCAGCGCCCGCCCGAGCGGAGTGCTCGTGTGCAGCACGCCGTTGCCGCAGCGCCGGGTGTCGATCAGCCCGGCCGCCCGCAGCACGGCGGTGTGCTGACTGACCGCCGAGGCGGTCACTCCGAGCCGGCCCGCCAGCTCTCCGGTGGTACAGCCGTCCCGCGCGGCGCGCAGGACCGCCGCTCTGGTCCGGCCGACCAGGGCGGCCAACGACTCGTCCCCACCGCGACGCGCGGGTTCCACGGCCTGCGGCGCACCCGCCGGCACGGGCGGGCCCAGCGGGTCGGGACGCATGGCGAAGAGCAGCGTCGGGGCCTCGTCGGGCTCGTCCCTCCGCGGCCTGAGCACCACCCCGGCCCCCTGCAGGAAGAGCGACGGCGCGAGCCGCAACCCCCGCCCGTCGAGAGCGAGTTCGACGTCCTGCTCGGAGGGCACCTCCAGCACCGGGGCGTTCCAGCGGATCTGCGGGTGCAGCGTGCCGAGCAGCGCGTCCACCCCGCCGCGGCCGGCGATCTGCCGGCGGACGTCGCACTCCGCCTCCATCCGGGACCGGACGTCGGCCCAGCAGGACTGCAGCACCACCCGGTGGAACTCACGGACCGCCGCGGCGACGTCGGCCCGTCGGACCACGGGCTCGGCACCGCGACCGAACGACACGATCCGGCCATTCGCCCACACCCGCAGTACGTCCCGGAAACCACCGTTGGCTCCCGAAAGGCGCCGCAGCCGCTCGGCGAGCACCGGTTGCCGCGCCAACTGCCCGCGGACGGCCTGCTGCCAGGGGCGGAAGAATTCCCCACCCGTCCGCCAAGCCTCCAGCGCCAGCACCACCTCCATCTCCTGGTCGAAACTTCCGGCAATTCGTACACGAGCCAGATCTTCGGCAGACATGGCGATGCGAATCACAGGCTGATCCCCCGCTCGGGATTCTTACGTCGTGACGGCCCAGGGGAACCCCGCGCCCTGATCGCCGCACCGTCATCCTTGCCCGGCGCGGCGGCCCGTCACCATCGGCCGATCGGCCCATTTGATCTTCCGGACCCCCGGATCAGCCGCCGCCGGATGTGCCGATCGACAGGGCACAGCCCATCCGCGGACCCGACACGGCCCCTCACCGGGCCCGGCGACCCACCCGCCGAGCGGGACCGCGCCACCCCGGCCGGTCAGGCCCCGAGCCCCGCGACGCCGTCCGTCGGCAGCACCGCCGCCACCCGCCAACCGCCCTCCGGCCCAGGACCGGCCGTCAACTCACCGCCGGCCGCCTCCACCCGCTCCCGCAGGCCCACGAGGCCGAAGCCGCCGCCCTCCCGCTCGGCCCCGCCCAACGCGCCGCCCCCACCGCCTGCGCCGGCCCCGCCACCCGAACCGTCCGAAGCACCAGAACCGTCCGAGCCGTCCGAGCCACCCGAGCCGTCGGCCCCCGCCCCGCCCGGCGCCCCGTCGTCGGTGACCGTGACCCGTAGCGCCGGCCGCTCACCGCACCGGTCCGGCCCGACCTCGATCGCCACCTCCCGGGCCGCGGGCGCGTGCCGGCGGACGTTGGTCAGCGCCTCCACCACCAGCCGGTAGCCGAGCCCGCTGATCGGCGCGGGCACGGCCGCCAGTTCGGCCTCCGTCGGGGCCTCCAGTCGCACCCGGGCGGAGCCGCTGCGGGTGAACCGCTCGGCCAGCGCGGGCAGTTCGCTCAGGTCACGGCGCAGGCTGCGCGCACCGGGCCCGCCCGTTCTCCCCGGTCCCGGTCCCGCGCCCGGCCCCGCCCCCCGGCCGGCCGGCGTCCGGAGACGCCCGCGCGGTTCCGGATCGGCGTCGTCCGCCGCGAAGACCTGCACGGTCCGGTCCATGGTGATCAGCGCCTGCCGCCCGGCCGCCTCGATCCCCGCCAGCAGCTCGACCACCTGCCGGGGGTCCTGCTGGGCCAACACCTGCGCGGCCTGGGCCAGCACGACCACCCCGGTGACGTCGTGCGCGGCGAAGTCGTGCAGGTCACGGGCCAGGTCCAGGCGCTGCGCCCGCCGTTCGGCCGCCACCGCCGCCCGGGCGCGGGCGTCCATCGAACGCAGGTAGCAGCCGACCCCGACCACCGCACAGGACAGCAGCACCGAGGCCAGGCAGAGCTTGACGGTCACCACCAGCGGGGCCGGCGGTTCGGCCCAGACCCCGATCCGCAGCGGCACCAGCGCCACCGCCGCCACCAGCAGCGCGCCGTGGCCGACGGCGGCCGCCGTCGGCAGCCTGCGCACCGCGGGGACGGCCGGCGCGAGCAGCGCGACGGTCTCCAGCAGCCACCAGGACTCGATGCCGCCGGACACCGGACCGCGGTAGCCGACGGTCACCAGCAGCGAGACGGCACAGGCGACCAACACCGAGGGGCTCACCGCCCCGACCCGCCCGGAAACCCACAGCACCGGGAACAGCCCGGCGACCACCGCCACCAGGCCGGAGCCGACGATCAGCGGCCCCGGGTCCCCCATCCCCGCCACCGCGGCCGCCAGCGCCCCCGCCACCGCCGCTCCGTACCCCGCCCTGCGCACCACGGTGTGCCACGACCACGTCATGCTTCGGGATCCTACGAAGCCGAACGGCCGCCCGGGCGGCTTCACCGAAGGCCGGCCCCCGCGGGGGCCGGCCGGTGGCTCACTCCTTCGTGGCCTCCGGCTGCTCGACGAAGTCGACCTTCTTGAACTGCCGGTTCATCGACTTGGCCAGGAACCAGGTGGCGACGCCGAGGGCGGCGAAGACGAGGAAGCCGAGCAGGCCGGGGGTGACCTTGGCGTCGTCGACGGCGAGGTCAGCGGCGATGTTGACGAGGTTCACGGAGGCGCTCATATCTCTATGGTGGCCCGACTCACGCGGAGCCGGGCCGTCGGGGGGTGGTTCAGTCGCGCGTGTCGGCGGCCTCGGCCGCCAGGGTGGGGGTGCGCAGGCCGGCGAACAGGTCGTCCTCCGGCAGGTCCACGTCGATCAGGGTACGGGCGAGCTCGTAGTCCTCGGTGGGCCAGACCTCGCGCTGGACCTCCAGCGGGACGCGGAACCACGGGCCGTCCGGGTCGATCTGGGTCGCGTGGGCGATCAGCGCGCGGTCGCGGGTCTCGAACCAGTCGCCGCAGCGGACCCGGGTGGTGATCTCGCGCTCCTTGCGGCCGCTCTTCTCCCAGCCCTCGATCCACTCGCCGTACGGCGACTCGTGGCCGTGCTCGGTGAGGTACTCGTGCAGGGCCCGGATGCGGCCCATCGGGAAGCCGTGGTTGTAGTACACCTTGAGCGGCTGCCAGGGCTCGCCGGCCTCCGGGTAGGCGTCCGGGTCGCCCGCGGCGTCGAAGGCCAGCATGGTGATCTTGTGGGTCATGATGTGGTCCGGGTGCGGGTAGCCGCCGTTCTCGTCGTAGGTCGTGATGACCTGCGGCTTGAACTCGCGGATCAGCCGGACCAGCGGCTCCGCCGCCTCCTTGACGTCCTGGAGGGCGAAGCAGCCCTCGGGCAGCGGGGGCAGCGGGTCCCCCTCGGGCAGGCCGGAGTCCACGAAGCCCAGCCAGGCCTGCTTCACGCCGAGGATCGCCCGCGCCTCGTCCATCTCCTTGCGGCGCACCTCGTGGATGTTCTCCTCGATGTACGGATCCCCCTGGAGCTTGGGGTTGAGTACCGACCCGCGCTCGCCCCCCGTGCAGGTGGCCACCAGCACGTCCACGCCCTGCTCGACGTACATGGCCATGGTGGCCGCGCCCTTGCTGGACTCGTCGTCCGGGTGGGCGTGCACCGCCATCAGTCGCAACTGCTCAGTCAACGCCTTGCGTTCCTTCCACACTCGTCGGGCGTTCCGCGAAGTCCGGGTCTGCCCACCGTACGAACCGCTCACTTCGGGACCGCGTCGCCGCGGGGCCGGGCCGCTGAACGTCGCCGGCGCGGCCGAGCCCTGCCCCCGCCGGACCGGCCGCGGGCGTGCCCCTCCTATAGTGACGGACTGGAGGACCGTCGCATTCCCCCGCACCATCCCGCGCGGCCCCTCCCCCAGGAGAGGACGGAGTCCGATGAGTGCAGACACCACCGCCACCGGTCTGCCCGAGGGGCGCTACGGCCGCGGCGGCGACCGCGACTCGGACCGCCGCCTCAAGGTGATCGGCGCGGTCTGCGGCGTGCTGGGCCTGGGCCTGGTCGCCTGGCTGGGCGGCTCGTACATGCTGCGCGAATCGAAGATCAACGGCTCGGTGCCGACCTTCGAGGTGCTCTCCGACTCCGAGGTCCAGCTGCACCTCACCGTACGCAAGGGCGACGGGCAGGCCGGCAGCTGCACGGTCCGCTCGCAGGCCGACGACCACTCGGTGGTCGGGGTGGCCGACTTCCCCGTCCCGGCGACCGGCTCCAGCTACGACGCGGTGGTCACCCTGCGCACCACCTCGCGCGGCACCACCGCGGAGCTGCTGGGCTGCACTCCGGCCAAGTAGCCCGCCCCGGCCACCGCGCGCCAGGGACGGCGCGCACCCCCGCACCGCGCACCCCGGGCAGCGCGCCCGCGCCCGGTAGCGCGCATATTCGATCCGGAGAGCGGGCATCCGTAGAGGGTCCCGCACTCCATCGCCGTACACCCGGGCGTAACGCCGCCGTCAATGGCGCGCCAACGCCCCTCCCGCTTGTCAGCAGGACTTGTTAGGCTCGTGGTTTCGCCCCTTCCGCACCGGATGGTACGGGAGCGGGCGTTGCTTTGTAGTTGAGACCGATATCACCACCGACCCCTGCTGACGACTCACACCCTCAGCACAGCCCCAGCACCTACGAGGAGCACCCGTGACCCAGACCAGTGAGAACGTGACCTGGCTCACTCAGGCCGGCTACGACCAGCTCAAGGCCGAGCTGGACCACCTGACCGGGCCCTGGCGCATCGAGATCGCCCAGAAGATCGAGGCGGCGCGCGAGGAGGGGGACCTCAAGGAGAACGCCGGCTACCACGCGGCGAAGGAGGAGCAGGGCAAGTACGAGCTGCGCATCCGCCAGCTGACCCAGCTGCTGGAGCGCGCCAAGGTCGGCGAGGCGCCGGCCGACTCGGGCGTGGTGGCCCCGGGCATGATCGTCACGGTCGCCTTCGACGGCGACGAGGACGACCTCATGGAGTTCCTGCTCGCCTCCCGCGAGGTCGCGGGCGCCGACGACCTGGACGTCTACTCGCCGCAGTCCCCGCTGGGCCGCGCCATCGACGGCAAGCAGATCGGCGACGAGGCCACCTACGAGCTGCCGAACGGCAAGCCGGCCATGGTGAAGATCGTGAAGGTCGTGCCGCACGCCGGCTGATCCGGCCGCACGCCACACGCCGCACGGCCCGAGGGCGGCCGCGGAGGTCCTGGACCTCCGCGGCCGCCCTCGGGCGTTCCGGGCGGGTGCGCCGTCAAGCGGGCGGGTGCGCCGCCAGGCGGGCGGAGCCCCCGTCAGGCGGTGGACGAACGGTACTTGCGCACCGCCAGCCAGGAGAACACCGCGGTGATCACGACCGACCACAGCACCGACACCAGCGCCGCGTGCTGCATCGGCCAGGCGCTGTCCACCGGGCCGACCTGGTTGCCGAACAGCACCCGGCAGGCCTGCACGGTGGCGCTGAACGGGTTCCAGTACGCGACCGGCTGGAGCCACTCCGGCATCGAGGAGACCGGCACGAAGGCATTCGACACGAAGGTCAGCGGGAACAGCCAGATCAGCCCGGCCGAGGTGGCCGCCTCGGGGCTGCGCACCGACAGGCCGATCAGCGCGCCGATCCAGGAGAAGGCGTAGCCGAGCAGGAGCAGCAGGCCGAAGGCGGCGAGCGCGTTGAGCAGACCGTTGTGGATCCGCCAGCCGACCAGCAGCGCGACCATCGCCAGCACGACCAGGATGAACGCGGTCTGGCAGAGGTCCGCGAGGGTGCGGCCGACCAGCACCGCCGAACGGGCCATCGGCAGCGAGCGGAACCGGTCCACCAGCCCCTTGCTCATGTCCTCCGCGATGCCCGCCGAGGCGCCGGCGACGGCGAAGGTGACGGTCTGGGCGAAGATGCCGGCCATCAGGAACTGGATGTACGTGTCCGAGCTGGAGTTCGTGCCGGGGATCTTGATCGCCCCGCCCATCACGTACGAGAACAGCAGCACGAACATGACCGGCTGCATCAGCCCGAAGACCACGATCTCCGGGATGCGGGTCATCCGGCGCAGGTTGCGCTTGGCGACCACCCAGGAGTCGTGCAGGGCGGCGGCGACCCCCCGGCGCTGCCTGGGCATCGCCGGGCCGATGGCGTGCTCGGTGGCGGTGCTCATCTCAGCTCTCCTTCCCGGCCGCGACGGCCTGCTTGTCCGGCCCCGGGCCGCCCGTGCCGCCCTTGCCCCGGCCGCGCGCCTTGCGGTCGGCGCCGCCCTCCTCCTCGGACCGCTCCTCGGCGACGTGGCCGGTGAGGGTGAGGAAGACGTCGTCCAGGGTGGGGCGGCGCAGCCCGATGTCGTCCATCTCGATCCCGCGGGAGTCCAGTTCGCGGATCGCGTCGGCGAGCACCCGCGCGCCGCCGCTGACCGGCAGGGTGATCCGGCGGGTGTTCCGCTCCACCGTCGGCTCGCTCAGGGCGTAGCCGGACAGCGCGGCGACGGCGTCGGCGACCAGCCCGGGATCGTGCACGACGACCTCGATCCGCTCGCCCCCGATCTGCGCCTTGAGCTGGTCGGCGGTGCCGCGGGCGATCACCCGGCCCTGGTCGACCACGGCGATGTCGTGGGCGAGCCGGTCGGCCTCCTCCAGGTACTGGGTGGTGAGCAGCAGCGTGGTGCCCTGCTCGACCAGGGTCTCGATGACCTCCCAGAGCGCGAGCCGGTTGCGCGGGTCGAGGCCGGTGGTCGGCTCGTCCAGGAACATCACCGGTGGCCGGACGACCAGCGCGGCGGCGAGGTCCAGGCGCCGGCGCATGCCGCCGGAGTAGGTCTTGGCGGTGCGGTCCTTGGCCCCGGTGAGGTTGAACCACTCCAGCAGCTCCAGCGCGCGGGCCTTCGCGTCGCGGTTGCTCATCTGGTACAGCTCGCCGACCATGGTGAGGTTCTCGAAGCCGGTCAGGTACTCGTCGACCGCCGCGTACTGGCCGGACAGGCCGATCAGGCTGCGGACCCGGTTGGGGTGCTTGAGCACGTCGACCCCGGCGACCACCGCGCGGCCGGAGTCGGGACGGAGCAGGGTGGTGAGGACCCGCACGGTGGTGGTCTTCCCGGCGCCGTTCGGGCCGAGCAGCCCGAGCACCGTGCCCTCGGGGACGTCGAGGCTGACGCCGTCCAGGGCTCGTACGTCGCCGAAGGTCTTGACCAGGTTCTCGGCTTGGATGGCTGGCGCCATGGCCTTGCCTCATCTCCTCGAACGTATGGGGCGATCTGTCCCACTTTGCCCTGTTTTCGGGCGCACGGGCGACCCGATTCGAGGCCCGCGGGGACAGAACGCGATGTATCGCGAGTCTCCCAGTACGCGATATATCGCGTCAAGGGACGAAACCCGGCCGCCCGACCCGACCGGCGGACCCGGCCGGCAGGCCCGGCCGACGGACCCCACCACCGGCCCCGGCCGACGGACTCAGCCGGAGACCACGTACCCCGCGTCCCGCAGCTCCCCGACCACCAGCGCGCAGTGCTCCGGCCCCTTGGTCTCCAGGTGCAGGTCCACCTCGACCTCGGTCAGCCCCAGCCGCGGGTCGATCCGCACGTGCGCCACGTCCAGCACGTTGGCGTCCACCCTGGTCAGCACGGACAGCAGGTCCGCCAGCGCGCCCGGCCGGTCCGCCAGCCGCACCCGCAGCGACAGGTAGCGCCCGGCCGCCGCCAGCCCGTGCCGCAGCACCCGCTGCATCAGCTGCGGGTCGATGTTGCCGCCGGACAGCACCGCCACCACCGGGCCCTCGAAGGAGTCCGGCCGCTCCAGCAGCGCCGCGATCGGGGCCGCCCCGGCCGGCTCGACCACCAGCTTCAGCCGCTCCAGTCCGAGCAGCAGCGCCCGCGACAGCGCGTCCTCGGAGACCGTGCGGATGCCGTCCGCCAGGGTGTTGATCACCTCGAACGGGATGTCGCCGGGGCGCCCGACCATGATCCCGTCCGCCATGGTGGAGAACTGCTCCAGCGACACCGGCCGTCCGGCCGCCAGCGAGGGCGGGTACGCGGCCGCGCCGGCCGCCTGCACCCCGATCACCCGCACGTCCGGCCGCAGCGGCTTGACCGCCGCCGCGATCCCGGCCAGCAGCCCGCCGCCGCCCACCCCGACCAGGATGGTCCGCACCTCCGGGCACTGCTCCAGGATCTCCAGACCGACGGTCGCCTGGCCGGTGACCACGTCCCAGTGGTCGAAGGGGTGGATGAACACCGCGCCGGTCGCCTCCGCGTACCGCTGCGCGGCCAGCAGGGCCTCGTCCACGGTGGCGCCGTGCAGCCGCACGTCGGCGCCGTACTCACGGGTGGCCGCGACCTTCGGCAGCGGCGCGGCCGCCGGCATGAACACCGTGGAGCGCACGCCCAGCAGCGCGGCCGCCAGCGCCACCCCCTGGGCGTGGTTCCCGGCGCTCGCCGCCACCACCCCGCCGGCCCGCTGCACCGGTGAGAGTCCCGCGATCCGCACGTACGCCCCGCGCAGCTTGAAGGACCCGGTGCGCTGGAGGTTCTCGCACTTCAGGTGGACCGGCGCGCCGATCAGCCCGGAGAGGTGCCGGCTGCCCTCCATCGGGGTGACCCGGGCGACCCCGGCGAGCATCTTCTGGGCGCCGCGGACGTCGTCGAGGGTGATCGGCCAGGTGTGCATGGCGCCACCCTACGGCTGCGGGCGGCGGCAGTCCGGGACGCCGGGCCTGTTCCCGGGCCCGCCCGGCCCGCGTACTCTGCTGCTTCCGAGCCTCCCTCGCCGCACGACGATCGTGAGCCGCGATGACGACGACCTCGCCCCAGGCCACCGACCGCATCGACCCCGTGCACACCCAACTCCAGTACCAGCTCGCGGTGTTCGCACGCCGGATGGAGCAGGTCCGGACCTCCGGCGGCGGGACCGGGGCACTGGACCGGGCCGCCTACCTGCTGCTCGACCGGCTGGAGCGGCACGGACCGGCCAACGTCAAGGCCCTGGCCGAGGCCCTGGGCGTGGACTCCTCCACGGTGACCCGCCAGGTCGCCCCGCTGGTCGCGGCCGGGCTGGTCGGCCGGGTGCAGGACCCGGCCGACCGCCGTGCCGTACGGCTCGCGCTGACCTCGCACGGCACCGGCCGCCTCGCCGAAGTCCGGGACGGCCGGGCCGAGTTGACCCGCCGCCTGGTGGCCGGCTGGCCGCCGGAGGAGCAGCGCGCGTTCTGCGCCCTGCTGGCCCGCTTCAACCTCGCGATGGAGACGTACACGGCGGACCAGCAGGGGCAGTGAACGCGGACGCGGGGCCGCGCGGCCCCGACGGGCTCAGCCCAGCGCCTGCTTGAGGTCGGCCAGCAGGTCGTCGATCGACTCGATGCCGACCGAGACGCGCACCAGGTCGGACGGCACCTCCAGCGGCGAGCCCGCCGCCGAGGCGTGGGTCATCCGGCCGGGGTGCTCGATCAGCGACTCGACGCCGCCGAGGGACTCGCCGAGGGTGAACAGCTGCGCGCGGTTGCAGACCTCGACGGCCGCCTCCTCGCCGCCGGCGACCCGGAACGAGACCATGCCGCCGAACGCCTTCATCTGCTTGGCCGCGATGTCGTGGCCGGGGTGCTCGGGCAGGCCCGGGTAGAGCACCTGGCTGACCTTCGGGTGGCTCGCCAGCAGCTCGGCGACCTTCTCCGCGTTGGAGCTGTGCCGGTCCATCCGGACGCCCAGCGTCTTGATGCCGCGCAGCACCAGCCAGGCGTCGAACGGGCCGGAGACGGCGCCCATCGCGTTCTGGTGGTACGCCACCTCCTCGCCGAGGGCGGCGTCGGCCAGCACCAGCGCACCGCCGACCACGTCCGAGTGGCCGCCCATGTACTTGGTG
The DNA here is from genome assembly GCF_042721415.1 of Kitasatospora sp. NPDC058444. NCBI lineage: Bacteria > Bacillati > Actinomycetota > Actinomycetes > Kitasatosporales > Streptomycetaceae > Kitasatospora > Kitasatospora sp. NPDC058444. The sequence goes on from NZ_JBHXLL010000003.1 coordinate 404,931, forward strand.
GTGGAGTGCACGACGGCGTCCGCGCCGAGCGAGATCGGCTGCTGGAGGTACGGGCTGGCGAAGGTGTTGTCGACCACCAGCAGCGCGCCGGCGCCGTGCGCGATCTCGGCGAGCGCGGCGAGGTCGGTGATGCCCAGCAGCGGGTTGGACGGGGTCTCCACCCACACCGCGCGGGTGTTGGGGCGGATCGCCTCGCGGACGGTGGCCAGGTCCTGGGTGTTGGCCACGGAGAACTCGACGCCCCAGCGGGTCAGCACCTTGGCGAACAGCCGGAAGGTGCCGCCGTAGGCGTCGTTGGGGATCACGATGTGGTCGCCCGGCTTGAGGATGCTGCGCAGCAGGGTGTCCTCGGCGGCCAGGCCGGAGGCGAAGGCGAGGCCGCGGGCGCCGCCCTCCAGTGCCGCGAGGCACTCCTCCAGCGCGGTGCGGGTCGGGTTGGCGCTGCGGCTGTACTCGTAGCCGCCCCGCAGTCCGCCCACCCCGTCCTGCTTGTAGGTGGACACCTGGTAGATCGGCGTGACGACGGCCCCGGTCTGGGGGTCTGCCTCCTGACCCGCGTGGATGGCGAGGGTCTCGAAGCCCTGAGGAAGCTGGTGCTCGGTCATGGGTCCGAGCCTAATGTGCGAATGCCGTCACGCCCGCACGAACCGGGAACCGGGACGAACCCGCAGGTCGGAGCGGAGTTCCGGCGGGCCGAAAACCGCTGTGCACCGGGCCCGCGGCGACCGCTACGATCTCCACCCGTCGCACACATGTTCACCATGCAACAACCGCGCGCCGCCCTGCCGTCGCGCCCGGAAGGATCACCGCATGGGCGCGCCCCCGCGTTCCACTGGCATGAGCACATCCGCCCGAGCCGCCACGGCCGTGGCCCTCCTCGTCGGCTTCTACGCGTTCGCCCTCGGCATCGTCGCAGGCCTGATCGTCCTCGACGTCGCCCTGTACCGGGCGTCAGGCGAGCTGCGCCCGGGGCTGATCAAGATCTGGGCCCTGACCGCCGCGGTCGCCTACCCGGTGGTCCGGGTGGTGTTCCTGACCCGCCGCCGAAAGGACGGCGGCGAGCTGCCCGGCGTGCTCCTCACCCGCGAGCAGCAGCCCGCCGTCTGGGCCGTGGTCGACCGGATCTCCGAGCAGACCGGCGTCCGCGGACCGGCCGAGATCCGCCTCGTGCCCGAGGTCAACGCCGGCGTGTTCGAGGAGACCCGGCTGCTCGGCCTGATCCCCGGCAAGCGGCACCTGGTCATCGGCGCCCCGCTGCTGATCGGCCTCACCGAGGGCGAGCTGGAGTCCGTGCTGGCCCACGAGTTCGGCCACTACAGCAACCGGGACGTCCGGCTGGCCGCCGTCACGGTGGCCGGGCGCCGCGCCGTCCTGAACGCGATCGGCGGACTCCACCAGCGCGCCGACCAGCACCAGGCCGACGAGGCCGCCAAGCTGGCCGCCAAGGCCGAGAAGCGACTGGCCAAGGGCCGCAAGCCGTCCGCCGAGCAGGCCTCCGGCGGCGTCGACCGGGTCCTCGCCAAGATCTTCACCCTCTACGCCAAGCTCTACTTCCGGGTCTCCGAGGCGGTCGGGCGCCGCCAGGAGTACGCGGCCGACCAGGTGGCCGCCCGGATCGCGGGCCGGGACGCCACCGCCGCAGCGCTGCGCAAGATGCCGGTGCTGGACTCCGCCCAGGACTTCTACCTCGGCCGCTACGCCACCATCGGCTGGGACGCGGGCCTGCTCCCGCCGCCCGGCCAGATCTACGGCGGCCTGGCCCACCTGCTGACCGACCCGAAGCGCCGGCAGGAACTCGCCGAGTACGCGCTCGAACTGCCCGAGGAGCAGCCCGACCCGTACGACTCGCACCCGCCGATCGAGCGCCGGGTGGCCGCGATCGAAGCGCTGCCCGACGACGGACGCGGCAACGGGGCCATCGGCCCGGCCCTCGCCCTGCTGCACGACGCCGAGCGGGCGCTGACCGAGCTGGAGGTCGTCTCGCTGATCCCCGAGGCGGCCCGGAAGCAGCGGGTCGAATGGTCCGAGCTGGTGCGCACCGCGATGCGGACGCACGCCCGTGAGGCGGCCGCCCCGGCCTACCGCGCGCTGGCGGGGCTGGGCCTGCCCGCCACCGTCCACGGCCTGCTCGACGCCGTCGACGCCGGCCGGGCCTGGGAGTTCACCGACCGGCTGCCGAAGAGCGAGAAGGCCGCCGCCGCCACCGGCCGGGCCGCCCGCGAGTTCGCCCGCCCGGTGCTGCGCGAGGAGTTGGGGCACGCCAGTGTCGTCGCGCTGGTCGAGGCGGGCCTGGCCGGCTGGGAGCTCTCCTGGGCCGGGCCCGCCGAGCTCCACCTGCCCGACGGCTTCGCGGACGGCTTCGACGCGGCCCTCGACGCCGCCTGCACCGACTCCCCCGACACCGCGCCGCTGCGCGCGCTGCTCGCCGGGGCCGGCCTCCCGGCCGCCTGATCGGCACCCCGCGCACCCCGCCGCCCGGCGCCCCGGGCGGCGGGGTGCCCACCTCACCGCACCGTGTCATCCCCTGGAAGGAGTCCCCTTGCTCGGCATCATCGTGCTCGTCGTCGTCGGCCTCGTCCTGCTGTTCCCGGTCGTCATGACCCGGCTGGCCAAGCGCAAGCTGGCCCAGTTGGAACGCGCCAAGGCGACCATCGCAGCCCACGAGGAGCGGCTCGCCGAGGAGCGGCAGGCGAAGAACACCATCGTCCCGGCCGACCACGGGCTACTGCTCGGCAAGGACCTGGTCCTGGACGGCGGGCCCGAACCCGACGAGGCGGCCGCGCTCACCGCCGCGAAGGCGGGCGACTGGCGTCCGGCCGCCGCCTACCTGGCCGGGGACGCCGTCCCCGACGTCCGGTGGCGGCGGCAGCGCGCGCTGGCCGAGCTGGCGGCCGAGGACGATGCCTGGCTGCGCGCCTGGCGCGCGGAGCGGCCGCAGGATCCGACCGCCGCACTGGTGCACCTGGACGCCCTGGTCCTCCTGGCGTGGCGCATCCGAACCGGCGCGGCGGCCGGCGAGGTGACCTCCGAGCAGGCCAGGGGCTTCCACCGGGTCCTTCGGGAGGCCGAGGAGTTCGCCGCGGAGGCGGTCGCACTGGCCCCCGACGACCCCAACCCGTGGGTCGCCCAGATCTCCGTCGCCATGGGTCTCGGCTGGTCCAACGACCGCTTCCGGGAGCTCTGGGCCGAGATCACGAAGCGCGATCCGCACCACTGGGCGGCGCACAACCGGGCGCTGCAGTACTGGTGCGACAAGTGGCGCGGCAGCCACGAGCTGATGCACCGGTTCCTCGACGAGGCGATCGCGGCCGCACCGGCCGGCAGCCTGCTCGCGCCGATCAAACTGGAGGCGTACTGGGAGCAGTTCGTCCGGGACGGGGACACGCTCATCGCCTGGGAGCGCCCGGACGTCGGCGCCGCCCTGGACGCGGCGCTCGCCGACCTCGCAGCCGCCGATCCGGACCACCCGCGCATCAGGTACGCCCAGGGCTGGCTCGCCTTCGCCCTGACCCGGGCCGACCGGTTCACCGAGGCGCTGGCGCAGTACCAGGCACTGGGCGAGTACATCCCCCAGCCGTTCACCGACCGCCAGGACCCCCGGCAGTTCTTCATCGACCTGCGGGTCCAGGCGGTCAAGGGCGCCGTCGCGGCGCAGGAGGCCGCACGGCAGACGTCCTGACCGCCCCCGCACACGGCCCGCGGCCGCGCCCGGAATCCGGGGGCGGCCGTTCGCGTTGGACACTGCGCCAGGATCCCCGACGCCAGGATCCCCGACCCGCTGGAGCAGGCCGTGCTGTTCAACCGCCACAAGACCTCGCTCGTCCCCGCCGACCAGGCGCTGCCCGGTCGGCCGACCCCGGCCTTCACGCTGACCGAGCCGCACACCGTGCTCGGCCACCCGCTGTCCGGCCCGTACCCGGAGGGCCTGGAGGTGGCCGACTTCGGGCTCGGCTGCTTCTGGGGCGCCGAACGCGCCTTCTGGCGGCTTCCCGGCGTCTGGACGACGCTGGTCGGGTACCAGGGCGGCCACACCCCCAACCCGACGTACGAGGAGGTGTGCAGCGGGCTGACCGGGCACACCGAGGCGGTCCGGGTGGTGTACGACCCGGCGGTGGTCTCCTACGAGCGCCTGCTGAAGACGTTCTGGGAGGCGCACGACCCGACCCAGGGCAACCGCCAGGGCAACGACGTGGGCACCCAGTACCGCTCCGCCGTCTACACCCACTCCCCCGCCCAGGCCGAGGCCGCGGCGGCCACCCGCGACGCGTTCCAGCCTTCGCTGACCACGCTCGGTTACGGCCCGATCACCACCGAGATCGCCCCGGCGGGTCCGTTCTACCCGGCCGAGCCGTACCACCAGCAGTACCTGTCGGAGGCCAAGAACCCCAACGGCTACTGCGGTCTCGGCGGCACCGGCGCCTCCTGCCCGATCGGCGTGGCCCGCACCCGGGGCTGACCTCCCGCCCACCGGACCCGCCCCCGGAACGGCCCGGGCCCGCCCGGGGAACGGCCACCCCAAGTGACCGATCCCCGATCCGGGCGCAGACTGGAAGGGCCAGCAGGGCCGGCCCGGCCGCCTCCTGGCGGCCGGGCCGGCCTCGTGGGAGAGGAGTGCGCCATGTCCGGTCTCTACCATCGGAACTTCGACGATCCCGAGGAAGTCCGCCCCTTCGAGGAGGGCACGGGGGAACTGCGCCTGGTCAACCTGGACGGCGGCCCGGTGGGCCGGGCGGTGTTCGAGCCGGGGTGGCAGTGGTCCAAGCACGTGAAGCCGATCGCCAAGACCGACAGCTGCCAGGCCGCCCACGCCGCGTACGTGGTCTCCGGCCGGATGAAGATCGTCATGGACGACGGCCGGGAGTTCGAGATCGGCCCCGGCGACTTCATGAACTGCCCGCCCGGACACGACGCCTGGACGGTGGGCCCGGAGCCCTGTGTGATCGTCGACTGGCAGGGCTTCGCGGACTACGCGAAGCGGTGAACAGGACGCCTCAGAGTGTGGCGGGCGGCTGCTCCCTGGTGCCGTCCGCCGCCTGGCCGGGGTTTCCGGCCAGCAGCTTCCCGGCGCTGTCGTAGGCCCCGACGGCCGGGACGGCCAGGGCGGCCCCGCCCCTGAGGGAGACGCGCGGAACGTCGCCGTAGTAGGAGACCCAGCCCTCCATGCCCGCGGTGGTGAGCAGGGTGGCGACGGTGGGCCTGTCGCCCGTGAACAGCACGATCCGAGCGGGGGTGGGGCCCCGGTAGTAGCTGTGCACGATGACGCGGTCGGCCGTCTCGTTGTAGGCCGTGGCGATGCCGGGCCGGTCGTACGGGATGCCCGGGGCGGAGAGGACGTCGGTGCACCCCGGGGTCGGGGCGTACGCGCCGGTCGTCCGGTCGATGTAGTCCTGGCAGTCCTGGGTCGGGGTCACGGACAGCCGGACGCCCGGGGCCAGTTCGACCTTCTCCTTCGGGGCGACCCGCCTCACCGGCGAGAGCGGCAGTCCGGTCGGCCTGGCGACGGGCACCGCGGTGGGGGGCATCACGGTGGTGGGCACCGGGCCGGCGGGCACCGTGCCGGCGGGCGCCCCCGCGGCCGGCGCGGCCGCCCCCGCCGAAGGCGCCCCCGCCGCCCCCGTGGCCTGCCCGGCGTGCCGGGCGTTCCCGGTCGTCACCGCCGTCACCCCGCAGACCACGGCCACCGCGACCGCGGCCGCCCCGGCCCCCACCCTGCGTCTGGCCCGGCGGCGCCGGGCGGCCGCCATGATCGTCACCGGATCCGGCCCGGTCGCGTACGGGTCCTCGTCCTTGAGCAGCTCGCCTAGCCGGTTCTCGAAGCTCATACCGTCACCTCGATGTGCGTCGTGGGACTCACCGCCCCGCCGGAGCGGTCGGCGAGTTCGGGCAGTGCGCGCAGCTTCGACATGGCCCGGTGCAGCGTGCTCTTCACCGTGCCCGGGGCGATGCCCAGTTCGGCCGCGATGGCGGCCTCGGTGAGGTCCCCGTAGTACCGCAGCACGACGACCGTCCGCTCCCGCCGGGTGAGCGTGCCCAGCGCCTGGCGCAGCAGGGCCCGTTCGGCCTGCCGGTCGGCGAGGTCGTCGGTGAGCGGCCGGTCGGGGATGTGCTCGACGGGCAGCTCGTGGTTGCGCCGCCGGCGCCACCAGTCGCGGTGCTGGTTGACCACGATCCTGCGGACGTACGCGGTGGGGTCGTCCCCGGTGATCCGGTGCCAGTGCAGGTAGGCGCGTTCCAGCGCCGACTGCACGATGTCCTTGGCCCGCTCCGGGTCGCCGGTCAACAGCTCGGCCAGCCTCAGCAGTTGGCGGCCGCTCCCGGCGACGAACGCGCTGAACTCGTCGTCCTGTCGCCGTCTCTGCTCGCGTTTCACACCCGTCCTACTCCTCGGGCGGGCCGCGAGGTTCGGTCCGTCCGAGGAGTTCTTCAGGAGGGGTTCTTCAGGAGGGGTTCTTCAGGAGGGGTTCGGCCGGGTCAGACGGCGCTGCCGGCCTTCCAGGCGGCCCAGCCCATGTTCCAGCCGTTCAGGCCGTTGTCCGGGGCGACCGTCTTGTCGCCGGAGTTCACGACCTCGACCACGTCGCCGACCATCGAGGACTTGTAGAACTTGTAGCCGTCCGCACCGGTGTCCTGGGCGCCCTGGGTGTCCCGGAGGCCGATGCAGCCGTGGCTGGTGTTCTGCCCGCCGAAGATCGACGGCGAGGACCAGTAGTTGCCGTGGATGAAGGTGCCCGAGGTGCTGAGGCGCTGGGCGTGCGGCACGTCCGCGATGTCGTACTCGCTGCCCAGGTTGACGGTCTGCGAGTTCATCCGGGTCTGGGTGTACTGCTCGGAGATCACCATCTTGCCGCCCCAGGTGGTGTGCTCGGGCGAGCCGCCGGAGATCTTGTAGACCGCGCTGACCTGGCCGTCGGTGGTGACGGTGAGCTTCTTGGTGGCGAGGTCGGCGACGCTGGTCTGGGCGCGGCCGATGGTGAAGCGCACGTCCTTGGACTGGGTGCCGTACACGCCCTTGGCGCCCTCGACGTCCTTGAGCCGGAGCTTGAGGGTGACCTTGGTGCCCTTGGCCCAGTACTCCTGCGGCCGGAAGTCGAGGCGGGTGCTGGAGAACCAGTGGCCGACGATCTCGACGCCCGGCTCGGCTATCACCGTGATCGCCTGCTGGACGGCCTTGCGGTCGGTGATCGGCTTGCTGAAGTTGATCGAGACCGGCATGCCGACGCCGACGGTGGAGCCGTCCTCGGGAGTGAAGTAGCCGACGAAGGTGTTGGCCGGGGTCGCCGTGGTGAAGACGGCGTTGGAGTCCGCCTCCAGCTTGTCCTTGTCGAACGCGGTGGCGGCGACGGTGTACTTGGTGCCGCTGGCGGGGGCGGCGGCCGAGATCCAGGCCGTGCCGTCGGCGGAGAGCTGGCCGGCCAGCTCCTTGCCGGTGGTGTCGGTGACCTTGACGCTGGTCAGGGTGCCGTTGGCGACGGCGACCTTGACCGGCTCGCTGAAGCTCGCGGAGGCGGCGCCGTCGGCCGGGGTGACGGTGATCACCGCCGCCGAGGTCTTCGGGGCGGGGGTGCTCGCACCGCCGGAGTCCGAGCCGGAGCCACTGCCGCCGCCGTTGCCGCTCGCGCTGGCGCCGCTGTTGTCATTGCAGGCCGCCAGCAGCAGGACGGGTGCGCCGATCAGTCCCGCGAGGACCCCGCGCCGGCTCCAGCTGCTTCCGGCCGCCCGCCCCTGACCGTCCCGTGCCGTCACGTCGCGTCTCCCTGCTGATCATCCCGGGCATTACGGATACAGAAACGCAATACGCCCGTTCACGGTTCCATCACCGAAGGGTAAGCGATCGTATGAGATGACCCAACTTCCCGACGAACAGGGACAAAACGCCCGGCCCGCAGAGCGGACCGGGCGTTCACGGGCGGTGACGACGAGCGCCGTCACCCGGCGGTCGTGTCCTACTCGGCGGACTCGTCGACCTGGTACTCGTCCCACTCCTCGCTGTCCGGGTCGAACTCGGTCTGCGCCGACTCCCAGGTCGCCGAGGCGAGCTCCACGCCGGGCACGTCGCCGAGCAGGGCGACGGGGTCGATGAAGTGGGCGAGCGAACCCGACGGGTCCACCTCGATGGCCTCGACGGACTGGGCGCGCTCCTCGTCGTCGAGGTACTCGTCCGCGGTCACCGCCTCCAGGGCGGCGGCCTTCAGCGCGCCCTCGTCGGTGATCTCCGCGATGAGCTCGATCTTGACCCGGACGTAGCGCGGGGCCTGGTCGGTCGTTTCAGTGCTGGTCATGCGTGCGAGCGTACGGGACGTCCGCGCCCGGCGTGGAGCACGGGCAGCCGCCCGGAGCACACCCCACGCGCCCCCGCACACCCCTGCGCGCCCCGCACGAACGGCGGGCCCAGCACGAACAGCGGGCCCAGAGCGAACAGCGGGCCCAGAGCGAACAGCGGCCCGCACGAACGGAAGGGGCCGGCCCTTCGGAGAAGGACCGGCCCCACCGTCGCCCCGCCTGGGCTCCCCCACCCGGGAGCCACGGGGACACGCGCCGTGCGGCGCGCTGCTGCCGCGGGAGCCGCCGCACCCTGTCAGCCGGCCGGGGCCGGGCAGGGGCGGGACGACGGCGCCTCCCACGGCGGAGGACACAGCGGCCGGGTCAGGGCCACCCGGTGTGTCCGGAGCCGACCGCCGCCGCCGGGGAGCCGCTCCCGGACGGTGGCCGTCGCCTCACTCGGCGTCCTGCCGTTGACCACCACGATGCCCGAGCCGTGTTAACCACGTGCTGCGGACAGGTGACGCCGGTGTACCACTTCCTCCGTGGACGGATCCTCCGCACCCGGCCGCGGAGACGGGCGGCATGACGAGGCGGCAGCGGCACCGCGCGGCCGACGCCGGGTCAGTGCTGGGCGCGACCGGTCAGGTAGCCCAGCAGGTCCTGGCGGGTGACGATGCCCTGCGGCTTGCCCTCCACCAGCACGACGGCCGCGTCGGCCTTCTCCAGCACGGTCATCAGGTTGGTGACGGTCTCGCCCGAGCCGACCACCGGCAGCGGCTTGGACATCACCTTGTCCAGCGTGTCGGTGAGCTCGATCTCCTTGGCGAAGATGCCCTCCAGCAGCAGCTTCTCCACCACCGAGCCGATCACCTCGCCGGCCATGATGTCCGGGTGGCCGGCGCCCGGGGAGACCACCGGCATCTGCGAGACGCCGTACTCGCGCAGCACCCGGACCGCCTCGGCGACCGTCTCGTTCGGGTGCATGTGGACGAACTGCGGGACGCCGCCCTGCTCGATGGACTCCTTGCGGGCCAGCACCTCGCCGATGTGCGCCTCGTCGGTGGAGGAGGGCAGGAAGCCGTAGTCGGCCATCCAGTCGTCGTTGAAGATCTTCGACAGGTAGCCGCGGCCGCCGTCCGGCAGCAGCACCACCACGACGTCGTCCGGCCCGAGCTTCTTGGCCACCTCCAGTGCGGCCACCACGGCCATGCCGCAGGAGCCGCCGACCAGCAGGCCCTCCTCCTTGGCCAGGCGGCGGGTCATCTGGAACGAGTCCTTGTCGGAGACGGCGACGATCTCGTCCGCGACGTCGCGGTCGTAGGCGGTCGGCCAGAAGTCCTCACCGACGCCCTCGACCAGGTACGGCCGGCCGGTACCGCCCGAGTAGACCGAGCCCTCCGGGTCGGCGCCGATCACCTTGACCTTGCCGCCGGAGGCCTCCTTCAGGTAGTTGCCGGTGCCGGAGATGGTGCCGCCGGTGCCGACGCCCGCCACGAAGTGGGTGATCTTCCCCTCGGTCTGCTCCCACAGCTCCGGGCCGGTGGAGTGGTAGTGCGAGGCCGGGTTGTCCGGGTTGGAGTACTGGTCCGGCTTCCAGGCGTTCGGGGTCTCCCGGACCAGGCGGTCGGAGACGTTGTAGTACGAGTCGGGGTGCTCCGGGGCGACGGCGGTCGGACAGACGACCACCTCGGCGCCGTACGCGCGCAGGGTGTTGATCTTGTCGGTCGAGACCTTGTCGGGACAGACGAAGATGCACTTGTAGCCCTTCTGCTGGGCCACGATCGCCAGGCCGACACCGGTGTTGCCGGAGGTCGGCTCGACGATGGTGCCACCCGGCTTGAGGGCGCCCGAGGCCTCGGCGGCCTCGATCATGCGCATCGCGATGCGGTCCTTGACCGAGCCACCGGGGTTGAAGTACTCGACCTTCGCCAGCACTGTCGCGCTGATGCCCTCGGTGACCTTGTTCAGCTTGACCAGCGGCGTGTTGCCGACCAGATCGATGATCGAGTTGTGGTACCGCACGGGGGTCCTCCCGGTCTGTGGGCGTGCGACTGCTTATCGGTACTGCAAAGCCTAGGGCGTGGCACGCGCCCCGCGGCTCCCCTCAATCCCACCGCCCCCGATGGCCCACCCCTACCGACACCCCCGGTAGTCCCGGCCCCCGCGCGGGTAAGACCGCTGTGCAGGCATCGCCGTGACCCCGGAGGGGCCGGCAGGAGCACGGGAAGGGGGCACCGGGATGCCAGGGGCGCAGCACTCGCGGGCCCGGGTGGCCCGCCGGATCGCCACCGCGGCGGCGTACGGCGGCGGCGGGCTGGGTCTGCTCGGGGTGGGCCTGGTCGGCCTGCTGCTGACCGAGAGCAAACTCGCGATCCAGGCCATCGGCGTCCTGGAGACCCACCCGCCCAGGGCCGACGGCGTCTACGGCGAGGCCTTCGCCGACCGCTCCGCCGCCCCGCAGGCGCCGCTCGTGCTGGCCGTGCTCGGCGACTCCACCGGCGCCGGCCTCGGCGTGGCCCGCTCCGGCGAGACGCCGGGCGCGCTGCTGGCCGCGGGCCTCGCCTCGGTGGCCGAGCGCCCGGTCCGGCTGGTCAACGTGGCCCGCTCCGGCGGCCGCTCCGCCGACCTCTCCGGCCAGCTGGAGCAGGCGCTGCCGCACCACCCGGACGTCGCCGTGATCATGATCGGCGCCAATGACGTGACCAGGCACAGCCCGGCCCAGCTGGCCGTGCGCCAGCTGGGCGAGGCCGTCGCCGCCCTGCGCGCCAACGGCTGCGAGGTGGTCGTGGGCACCTGCCCGGACCTCGGCACGATCAAGCCGGTGCGGCCGCCGCTGCGCTGGGTGGCCCGCCGGCTGAGCCGGCAGCTGGCCGCGGCGCAGACCATCGCGGTGGTGGAGGCGGGCGGCCGGACGGTCTCGCTGGGCTCCCTGCTGGGTCCGGAGTTCGCCGCGCGCCCGGAGATGTTCGCCGCCGACCGCTACCACCCCTCCGCCCAGGGCTACGCGACCGCCGCGATGGCCGTGCTGCCCTCGGTCTGCGCCGTGCTGGGGCTCTGGCCGGAGGAGGAGCGCCCGACCACGGCCGTCCCGGGCGCCGCGGTGCTGCCGGTGGCGGTCGCGGCCGCCGCGGCGGCCGGGCGGGAGGGCACCGAGGTGGCGGCCGTGCCAACGGAGGGCGCGGGCCGCTGGGCCCAGCTGAGGCACCGGCTGCGGATCGGTCTACCCGGCCCGGAGAGCGGGAAGGAGGCCGGTGCGCGCCCCGGCGGAGCTCCCGGGAATACGTCGGCCAGCTCACACGCTGGTGCGGGTGACGCCTGACCTACCAGGCGGTAACTTTCCTCCCGGACGTCAGGTCCGCCGTCACCCAGCGAGGAGCCCGCCATGCCCGAAGCCGTCATCGTCAGCGCTGCCCGTTCGCCGATCGGCCGGGCCTTCAAGGGCTCGCTCAAGGACGTCCGCCCGGACGACCTGACCGCCCACATCATCCAGGCCGCCCTGGCCAAGGTGCCCCAGCTCGACCCCTGCCAGATCGACGACCTGATGCTGGGCTGCGGCCTGCCCGGCGGCGAGCAGGGCCACAACCTGGCCCGCATCGTGGCCGTCCAGATGGGCATGGACTACCTGCCCGGCGCGACCATCACCCGCTACTGCTCCTCCTCGCTGCAGACCACGCGGATGGCGCTGCACGCGATCAAGGCGGGCGAGGGCGACGTCTTCATCTCGGCCGGCGTGGAGACCGTCTCGCGCAGCGTGAACGGCACCTCGGACGGCCTGCCGGGCACCATGAACCCGATCTTCGACGAGGCCCAGGCCCGTACGGCGAAGCGCGCCGCGGAGGGCGGCGGCGCGTGGCACGACCCGCGCGAGGACGGCCTGCTGCCGGACGCCTACATCGCGATGGGCCAGACCGCCGAGAACCTGGCCGCGCTCAAGGGCATCACCCGCGCCGAGCAGGACGAGTTCGGCGTCCGCTCGCAGAACCTCGCCGAGGCCGCCATCAAGGCCGGCTTCTGGGAGCGCGAGATCACCCCGGTCACGCTCCCGGACGGCACCGTGGTCAGCACCGACGACGGCCCGCGCGCCGGCGTCACCCTGGAGGGCGTGGCCGGCCTGAAGCCGGTCTTCCGCCCCGACGGCACCGTGACGGCCGGTAACTGCTGCCCGCTGAACGACGGCGCGGCCGCGCTGGTCATCATGTCCGACACCAAGGCCCGCGAGCTCGGCATCACCCCGCTCGCCCGGGTGGTCTCCACCGGCGTCAGCGCGCTCTCCCCCGAGATCATGGGCTACGGCCCGGTCGAGGCGTCCAAGCAGGCGCTCAAGCGGGCCGGCCTGACCATCGACGACATCGACCTGGTCGAGATCAACGAGGCCTTCGCGGCCCAGGTGATCCCCTCCTACCGCGACCTCGGCGTCGACCTGGACAAGCTGAACGTCAACGGCGGCGCGATCGCCGTCGGCCACCCCTTCGGCATGACCGGCGCCCGGATCACCACCACCCTGATCAACTCCCTGCAGTGGCACGACAAGCAGTTCGGCCTGGAGACCATGTGCGTCGGCGGCGGCCAGGGCATGGCGATGGTCATCGAGCGCCTCAGCTGACCCTCCGGACGCCCTCCGAAGGGTCTGGACCACCCATTTGGAGTGACGCAGCGTAATTGAGGGCCGGATCACACCGCGAGGTCGATCCGGCCCTCTTTTCTTTCGTTTTCGGCCCGGAAATCGACACTGCGGAGCGGATCAACTGCACTGCGTAGAACGGTGTTACCTAACAATTTGGGGACAAGAGCGAAAGTCACTGACAAATTGGACATTCGCCACTGCGGTAACAGCCCCGCATGCGGCAGTGTGGACACGTAACCCCGTTCCGCTCCTCGCTAGGAGTACGTTCCGTGAGCGCCGTCTACACCATCCTGCTGCTGATCCTGATCGCCGTGGCGACCGCCGTGCTGCTCCACCTCCGCGGACTCTCCCGCCGACTGGACGCGCAGGCCGCGGCCCCGGCCACGGCCGTCCCGGTGGACGAGGCCGCGATACGCCGGGCCGTCGCCGAGGCGCTCGCCGCCGACCGCGAGCGGGAGATCATCGAGGCCCGGGCGTTCTGGGCCGAGCAGGAGGCCCGCGCGGCCGAGGACGCGCCGCTGTTCGACTCCCCGTTCTCCGGCGCCTTCTCCGGCACCGACGAATGGCCGCTCTTCTTCCCCCGCCCCACCGGCCCGCAGGACGCCGTCGACAACGCCGGGACGATGGACCCGGAATTCGGCGAGGCGCTGCGCTCCGCGCTGGAGGACCTGATCAACGAGGGCGGCACCGCCCCCGCCGAGCCCGGCACCGAGGGCGGCGCACCGCTGCGCCCCGGCCACCCGGTCGGCGAGACCAAGGACGCCCGGGCCCGCCGCGAGTCCGACCTGCTGGCCACCGGCCTGGAGGCCGGGCTGCTGGACGCCGACCCGGCCGTCGAGGAGGCCCCGGCCCCCGCGCCCGACCCGCGCCGCCACCCCTCGCACCCCGACTTCGTGCCCAGCCAGGCGCCGTCCCGGGAGTGGACCGACAACCGGCTGGCCGCCCTCGCCGAGGACGCCGTCGCCCTGATCGACGTCCGCCCGGGCCCGCTGGGCACCCTGGACGTATACGCCTTCGCCGACGGCACCACCCTCTGCGTGGCCCCGGGCGACCGGGAGGCCGCCTACCGGCTGATCGACGCCGTCCGCGCCGGTGAGCACGTCCGACTGCTCGGCGGCTCGCGCTTCTCCGGCTCGTACTCGCTGACCTTCTCCACCGACGAGGAGGCCGTCTACGTGCTCGCCGACCGGGTGGTCGCCAGCATCTGACACCGGCTCACCGGATATCGCCGGATCCCCGGATCCCCGGGCCACCGGGCCACCGGGCCACCGGGCCACCGGCACGCAGCGCACCGAAGGCCGGCCGGGTCAAGGGGTTACCGACCCGGCCGGCCTTCGGCGTGTGCGCGCCCCCCGGGGATCAGCCGCAGAGCGCCGCCGTCTCCCGCACCGCGGCCACCGCCCCGGCCAGCACCTCGGCCGCCGCCACCGGGCCGTCCGGCAGCGCCACCTCCGCCCCCCGCGGCAGCGCCGCGAGCGCGGCCGCCAGGTCGTGCGCGGCGACGGCCAGCTGGTCCCCCACGGCGAAGGCCCCGGCGTCCGGGAACTCCCGCTGCGGGCCGCCCTCGGCCGCCAGCGCCGACCCGGCCAGCCGCCGCGCCAGCTCCAGCGCGGCCGCCGCCCGCGAGGGGTGCCCGGGCACAGCGCCCAGCAGCTTGCTCTGCGGCAGCGAGCGGAAACGATCCGCCAGGGACTCGGCGGCTTCGACCAGGGGGTTCACGTCCAGGGGCTCCACGTCATGCATGGGTAGGAGCGTAAGCGAGAAAGCCGCCGGGCCCCGGAGCGCAGTGCTCCGGGGCCCGGCGGCAGTGGTTCACGACGGGAGGGACCGTCAGTCGTCGCCGCGCAGGATCGCGATCAGGCGCAGCATCTCCATGTAGATCCAGACCAGCGACAGGGTCAGCCCGAAGGCGGCCCGCCACGACTCCCGCTGCGGGGCGCCCTGGGCGATGGCCTCCTCGATCGCCGCGAAGTCCAGCGACAGGAAGAAGGCGCCCAGGCCGATGCCGACCAGGCCGACCACGATGCCCAGCGGGCCGGAGCGCAGGCCCATGTCGGCGCCGAAGGCCGACGCGATCATGTTGACCATCAGCAGCAGCACGAAGCCCAGGGCGATCGCGATGCCGATCCGCTGGTAGCGCGCGGTGACCCGGATCCTGCCGCTCTTGTAGGCGAACAGCATCGCGGCGAAGACCGCCGCCGTGCCCAGGACCGCCTGGATCACGATGCCGTTCAGCATGGTGTTGAACGCGTGCGAGACGGCGCCCATCGCGAAGCCCTGGAGGGCCGCGTAGGTCAGGATCAGCGGCGGGCTGACGCTGCGCTTGAACGAGACCACCAGGCCGACGACCATGGCCACCAGGCTGGCGGCGATCGCGAAGCCGAAGTTCTCGAACGGCAGCGCGAACCAGGCCACCGCGCCGGCGACGACCAGGGTCAGCAGCGTCATGGCGGTGCGGGCGACCACGTCGTCCAGCGTCATCCGCCCGGTGGCCGCCGGACCGGCCGACGGGCCGTTGTACAGCTCGTAGAGCTGCTCGTCGGTCATCGGGCCCTGGCCCTGCGGCTGCTGGGCGTAGGGCGTGCCCGCGTACGGGTTCTGGCCGTACGGGTTCTGGCCCTGGGCGTTCTGGCCGTAGGGGTTCTGGCCGTACGGGCTCCCGGCCTGCGCGGTGGTACCGAACCCCGCGTAGCCGGCGTCGCGGGTGAAGGACCCCTCCCGCGAGAAGACCGGGTTGCTGCTTCTCATTGCTCATTCCCTCCGTGGCGGCACTGCACCGCCCCGTACAAGGGTAATGGCTTGGCAAAAATTCCGGGATACGCCGCGAGGAGGATCCGGTGAACAACGACCGGCGGGGACGCCGTCTGCGCCCCCGCCGGATTATTCGGTGCCCGGAGCCGGACTCGAACCGGCACGGCCTCGCGGCCAAGCAGTTTTAAGCTGCCCGTGTCTGCGTTCCACCATCCGGGCGTCTGCGAAACCACCCTGAGCCTAGTCTCCCGGCTCACTCTTTCGCATGTTCCCTGCCCCGGAAGTTGTCATGTTTCCTTGCCATCTGACGAACTGTCCGGGATTCGGCCACGAAGGATATCCGTTCCGGCCATCCGTCCGCCTCAGGGTTCACGTCATACCGCAGGAGGAGGGGTCCACCCCTCCTGTACGCCCAGCGGTGGTAGGGCCAACCGTCCGGCGGATCGACGCAGGACCATGATCACGTCGCGGAACATGGAGGTACAAGTCCACGAGCACAAGGAGCCCCCGTGACCACGTCGACCGCAACCGCCGTCCGTACCGGCCTGGCGGCCGCCCGCGCCACCGGCCTGAACAAGGTCTACGGGGAGGGGGAGACCCGCGTCGTCGCCCTCGACAACGTCAGCGTCGTCTTCCCCCAGG
>NZ_JBHXLL010000004.1:0-2654 GCF_042721415.1 Kitasatospora sp. NPDC058444
GCTCCCGCAACCCAGCAAGATCACTACGTCCAACGCCCACGGTCCTCGCAACTCCCACGGATCGCGGGTGTTGCGAGGACCGTTAGAACCCAAGGATGCGGGCGGGCCGTCGTCGTGTGCGGGCCGGGACCGGGCGGCCGACGACCGCCGGACGCACCCTCACGGCCGAACAGCGCGCACCCCCGCTGTCGGAACCGGCCCGGGCTGCGATAGGACGGAGCGCGAACGAACCCCACGTCACCCGTCCGTAAGGAGCGCCATGCCCGGCCCGACCGTCGGCCCCACCGACGACACGTCGACCGCTGCCACTCCCGCCCCCGCCACTACACCCACCACCACCACACCCGCCACCGTGCCCGCCCCCGGATCCGTCGCCGCATCCGCCACAGGCCAGGCCCGGCCCGGCTGGGCCGTGATCGCCGCCCTCGGCGGGATCGCCGCGCTCGGCCCGCTCACCACCGACCTCTACCTCCCGGGCCTGCCCGCGATCGCCGACGACCTGGTCGCCCAGCCTGCCGCCGTCCAGCTCACCCTGACCTTCTCGATGCTCGGGGTCGCGGCCGGGCAGCTGGTCTTCGGACCGCTCAGTGACCGCTACGGGCGTCGCCGGCCGCTGCTCGCGGGGCTCGTCCTCTACACCCTGGCCAGCGTGGTGTGCGTGTTCGCGCCGAACCTGACGGTGCTGATCGTCGGCCGCTTCGTCCAGGGCGCGGCCGGCTCCGCCGGGCTGGTGATCGGGCGCGCCGTCTCCCGGGACCGCTTCCAGGGCATCGCGCTGCTGCGCTTCCTCGCCTCGATCGCCCTGATATCCGGGCTGGCGCCGATCCTCGCCCCGATCATCGGGGCGCAGCTGATGCGGTTCACCTCGTGGCGCGGCACCTTCGGCGTGCTCACGGCCCTCGGGCTGCTGCTCACCCTGGTCTCGTTCGCGGTGCTGCGCGAGACGCTGCCGCCGGAGACCCGGGACGGCGGTGGGGTCGGTGCGGCCCTGCGGACGATGGGGAGGCTGCTGCGCAACCTGCCGTTCCTCGGGCTGGCGCTGACCAGCTCCCTCGCCTTCGGGGCGCTGTTCGGCTACATCAGCGGGTCGTCGACGGTGCTCCAGGACGTGTACCAGGTCTCGCCGCAGACCTACAGCCTGCTGTTCGGGCTGAACTCGTTCTCGATCGTGGTGATGACCCAGGTGAACGGGCGGGTGCTGGCGCCGCGCTTCACACAGCGGGCACTGATGCTGGGCAGCCTCGCTGCGGCGGTCGCCGCCGGGGTGGCGCTGGTGCTGCTGACGACGGTGTGGGACTTCGGGCTGGCCGGGTTCTGCCCGCCGCTGTTCGTGATGATGGGCAGCTTCGGAGTGCTGCTGCCGAACACTGCCGCCCAGGCGCTGGGCCTGGTCGAGCCGCAGGTGGCGGGTACGGCGTCGGCGCTGCTGGGGACGGGCAACTTCCTGTGCGGTGCGGTGGTCGCACCGCTGAGCAGCCTCGGCGGTCGGCCGTCCGCCGTGCTGCTGGCGCTGGTGGTCCTGGTCTGCGGGACGCTCGCGACGCTGGCCTACCTGACGCTGTGCCGGCCGGAGCGGATGCGGCGGGCGGGCGGCTGACGGCCGGATAGCAGCGAACGGACGACAAGGAGCGGACGAAGGAGCGGACGACAAGGGACAGAGAACAGCGAACAGACGACAGCGAACAGTAAACGGATGACAGCTGACAGATGTTGAAATCTGTCAGCTGTCATCCGTCATTCGTCACCCGAAGCGGACTCAGGCGATGGAGAAGTCATCCCCGTACACGGTGCCCTGGCCGTACCAGCCGTGCAGGTACACGGTGACGGTGCCGTTGGCGCCGGTGGTGAAGGGGACGGACAGCTTGGTCCAACCGGAGGAGTTGGCCCAGGCACTGGCGGTGGCGCCGCCGCTGACGCCGACGTAGGCGTAGTTGCCCTGCACCCAGCCGCTCAGGGTGTAGCTGGTGTTGGGCTTCAGCGTGACGGTCTGCGAGCACTCGCCGGTCTGGCCGGCGGTGGCCGCCGCCTGGAGCGCCTTGCTGCCGGAGTGGACCGGGGTGGAGACCACGGCGCCGCCGCTCTGGCAGGTCCACGGGGACAGGCTGCCGCTCTCCAGGTCACCGTTGACCAGGCCGGTCGTCGGGCCGGCCCCGGTGACCGTCAGCGTGTAGGCCGCGATGTGGTTGCCGGAGGCCCCGGTGGCGGAGACGCCGAGCTGGTAGGTGCCCGGAGCTGTGGCGGCGGTGGTGCTGATGTTGAGCGTGGCGCTGTTGCCGGCGGTCACGCTGCCGGGGGTGATGGTGGCGGTGACGCCGACGGTCGGGGTGCTGATGACTGCGAGGTTGAGGTTCTGCGCCGAGCCGGCGGTGACCGCCGTCGTGATGGTGGCCGAGGTGGACGAACCGGCCGCGACGGTACCGGAGTTCGGGTTCACGGCGACGGAGAAGTCGTTCCCGGGCTGGGAGCCGGTGACCTTCAGGGTGAAGGTGCTGGTGTGGCTGCCGGAGGCCGCCGCGCCGGTCACCGTGATCGGGTAACTCCCGGGCGTCACCGAGGAGATGGTGCTGATGTTGAGCGTGGCGCTGTTGCCGGCGGTCACGCTGCCGGGGGTGACGGTGGCGGTGACGCCGGCCGGAGCGCCGCTGACCGTGAGG